>NZ_BAABAT010000004.1:525035-530125 GCF_039537565.1 Dactylosporangium darangshiense | reverse complement strand
GCGTCGACCTGCTCAACAACCCCGACCTCGTGGCCACGAACTCCTCGATCTCCTGGCAGACCGGCCTGTGGTACTGGATGACCGGCACCGGCAACGCGGGCACGACGTCCCACAACGCGATGGTGAATGGCCAGGGCTTCGGCACCACGATCCGCGCGATCAACAGCATCGAATGCAACGGCGGCAACACCGCGCAGATGCAGAGCCGGGTCAACCTCTACAACCAGTTCGTCGGCATTCTGGGTGTACCCGCGGGCGGCAACCTGACCTGCTGACCCACGCCCGGACAGGGCGCTTCGGGTTCCACGAACACCCGGAGCGCCCTTTCCCCTTGCGGGCTGATCGCAGCACCGTTGTCAATCTATGATCCGCGCATGGCCAGCGCAGGGCTCACGCCGTAGCGTTCAGCCCTGACGGCCGCATCCTGGCCACCGCCGGCGGAGACGCATCGGCGAAGCTGTGGAACATCGCCGATCCGGCCCACCCCGCGCCGATCGCCACCCTCACCGGCCACACCGAAGCCGTGGCTGGGGTTGTGTTCAGCCCCGACGGGCGGACCCTGGCAACCGCCGGCTGGGACGACACGGCCAAGCTGTGGAGCCTCACCGACCTGGCCCGGCCCTCGACCACCCCGTCGCGTTGATCCCACGACGCAACGGGCCGCGTCCCGGCTACACATTGGACGGTGGGGATGAGTAATCGTGACTATCTCGTTGGAAGGCGAGGCGGTCGATTGCTCTACGGTGTCCCCCATGGATGACGAGCGATTCGTGGCGGGCGGTGAGGCGCTGGAGGGCGAGGTGCTCGGCCCCTCGACGCGAGGCGCGAAGGACAAGCCCAAGGAGCCGGCGTCGGCCGGCTCGGCCCTCGCGGGGTGCGGGCTCGTGTCCGCGGCGATCGCCCTCATCGTCGGCTTCTTCATGGTCCTCTGCACCGGCGGCTCGGCCGGCCCCGGGCACTCGGGCATCGGCCTCGGGCTGCTCGTCCTCGGCATTCCCGTGGTGGTGCTCTGCGTCGCCGTGGGCATCTTCGAGCCGGCTCCCGGCATGCGGCTCCGCGCCGGCCTGCTGGGCGGCGCGGGGCTGCTGGTGGCGGTCCTGTCGCTGACCGCCGGGCTCGCGGCGCTGGGCGGCCAGGCGGTGCGCTGGATCGACCCGGCCGACTACACCGGCCGGTACGGCACCAGGGTGACCGCGAGCATGCCGGAAAAGTGCGAGAACGACACGCACGTGTACACCAGCGGCGCGAAGGGCGCCGACGCCGACATCGTCTGCGAGCGCTCCACCTGGCAGCTCGACGGCAAGCAGTACCAAGGGACGATCATCCTCGGCTGGGACGACGTCGACCAGAAGACCGGCTTCGGCATCCCGGAGAGCGCCGAGGCGTACGTCATCGGGGACAAGGGCTACAGCGTCGCCCGGGTCGGGCGAGTGGAGAACGTCGGGCGCTGGGGCGGGGTACCGCTGTGGTGGCTCCTCGGCCTCCCCGTCGCGGCGCTGGGCTTCCTGCTGCTGGCCAGGTCCGGCTGGACGGTCCCGAAGCCGAAGCCCGCCGGCGCGCCGCTCAAGAAGCGGTCGCCGCACTGATGGGTGGTACGGCCGGCCTTCCGCGTGATCGCAGGAGCTGCGCCGCCAGGGTGTCGAACAGCCAGGTCTCGCTCTTGTCGTAGGACCAGCCGTGGCGGGTCAGGCCGTCGTACACGGGCGTGTCGGTCAGAGTGGCGAGCATGGCGACAGCATCGGCCTCGGACACATCCGGGGACAATGCGCCGAGCGCCGCAATGCGGCCGACCGTAGCCGCCGCGCCGGCGCGGTGTTTGGCCAGCCCTTCCGCGTAAGCCTGACCCATCTCAGGCTCGGAGCCGGCGGCCGACGCCAGCACCTTGATGATGGTGGATCCGCGCTCGGCGACCTGGCGGGTGATCCGGATCGCGAGCCGCAGGACCTCCCGCGGGTCCGTCGCCACCCCTAGGGCCTGCGCCAACTCCGGTACGCCGGCCTCGAGGTCGACGGTCTCCAGCAGACCTTTCAACAGCAGCGGCTTGGCTCCGATGCTCGCGTACACCGTCGGCACCGCGACACCCGCCTCCGCCGCGATGTCCGCGATCGCGGTAGCGGCATAGCCCCGCCCGGCAAACAGCCGCAACGCCGCGTCCAGGATGTCTCGCCTGGTCTCCGCCGCCTGACGGGCACGCCGGCTGATTGGCCTTGACATGCCGATAGCTTAGAGGTCTCCTTATTAGAATCGACTTCTATCCAGTAGAAGTGACCTTTAATAAACGGAGGTTACCGATGACGACGGAGCGCGAAGACCGCGGCTCGACCGCGATGCTCGGTGGTGCCGCGCTGTGCTTTTTCGTACTGGTCCTGTTCCAGAACGTCCTGCGCGGCATCCTCGGGCCAACGGCGAAAGCGTCTACATCGGACATCTCGGTGCTGCTGCACGAACACGCATGGTCGGTCCACCTCATGGTGGCCACCTACCTCGTGGGATTCCCCGCGCTGTTGTGGTTCAGCACGAACATCGGGCCGTGGTGCGAGCGGCGTAACCCGGCGGCCGCCGCATGGGCCCGGCTCGGCGCCGCGTCAGCGATCGTCGTCGCCGTGCTGTTCGGAATCATCAACGTCGTACAGCTGACGATGGTCGCGGCGCGCGACCAGCTCTCGGCCGATCCGACCTTGGCCGGTCTCCTCTGGACGTTCCACAATGGAGTGTTCACCGTGAACATGGCGGGCGTCGGTCTCGCCCTGCTCGGCCTGGGGCGCGCGGCCGTCCTCGCGCGCCTGGTCCCGCGCTGGCTCTCGCCCGTCATGACTCTCGGCGCGGTGCTGCTGCTCGTCGCCGCCGTCCCGGCGGTCGCCGTCACCACCGGGTCGCCGTGGATCGGCCTAGGGTACGCCGGGTTCGTCGTATGGCTGCTGTTCCTCGCGATGGCCGGTGTCGCGCTGCTGCGCGGACCGCGGCCCATCGCGAGCGAACCGACCGAATCGCTCCCGGCCGCAGAGCGCGTCCCCACCCAGTGACCCACGGCCACCCGCACGCCCAGCCACATCGGCGACAAAGCCAGCCCCAGCAAGGACGACGGTCCAGCAGCGGATGTGGACCCGGACGACGCATGCCGTCTCAGCCAGCGTGACGAACTCGTCCGCGCACGCCACAGCAAGCATCCCTGCACCGACTCAACCGACACGCACACCGACAGCAGCCAGCGCGACTGCCCCAGCGCTGCCGGCGACCGGCTCGGCCATCCGCACATGGGCCCGCGCCCAAGGGCTTCCGGTCGGAGTCCGTGGCCGCCTACCCGCCGACGTCGTGGCCGCGTACGCGACTGCCCACGGCCTGGCCGCCGCTTCCATTGACGACCAGCGGCTTACCACGAGTCCGTGAGTTGCGCGGGTGCTTGTCCGCTGATCCCCTCGATGCGAAGTCCCAGCGCCTGATCTTCGCGGTTCTCACTGCAACATGCAGCGGGGCTGAACTGGCATCCCGTCGCGCGGGATTGATCTTCCATGGCAGCTAGCGCAAGCCACTTTATGCAGGAAACGAAATGTGACCTTCCCCATGCTGCCAACACTCTAGCTGCGTAAATACAAGATCGTGAAGAGTTGACGTCATCAAACCATTGACAAAAACGCCATACCCAACCCAAAAATAATTTCTAGCGTCCTGAGGAGTATCTCGACCTCCAGGCATTTGGGTCCCTTACGACCGGATTTGTCTGTCTTCTCGTGAACACCCTGCCTCCACCCCCTCGCTTTGCTGTGCCCAAAATCGTTGGCATCGGGAAGCAGCAAGGGCGGATACCGAGCCGACAGAACGGGCGGCCTGCTGTAGCGAGCAGGCCGCCCTTGCTGCCTCCGGCGTCCAACAACACGGAGGTATGCATGACTGTACGGAACAGCGGTGCTAGCCACGCAAGCCGGCCTGTGGCAACTATTTCGTCACGGGACCGAATAGCACTCGGATGTGCGACCGTCGCGGGAGGCAGCCTCGTCGCCGTCTCCGCGTTCGCGGCGCTCGGCGCGCCAGCTCCGGCTTTCACCGCTGCCGGCGGCCTGGGCTGCGCCGCCGTCACCGCACTTGGCGTGTACTTCGGGCGCCGGCAATAACGCCTGGCGACAGACCTGACTACACAAGGCATGAAACGCCCCCTCAGGAGATCCCTGAGGGGGTGTTCTGGTGGTAGCGGGGGCAGGACTTGATCCTGCGACCTCTGGGTTGTGAGCTGGCCTTAAGCCGTTTCAGCTGTCTCGTCCGGTGTCGCCCGATGCGCCCTGGCCAGAGCTTTAGCGGTCGGAGCGTCTCACGTCTCAGGTGTCACATGCGGTCTCTCGGAACGATCCATGTTCCGCGGCAACGGCCGCGTATCGTCTCATCAATCCCGTTCCGTCTCGGACGTGTCGAGACGTCCTGGCTACACATTTGGCTACAGTCACGGCCGTGTCGGACCGGCGCGCTCAGCTGCCGATGTGGTCGGCTGGCGCGGTCTGCAACAGCCAGGCCAGGGGCATCTTGGCCGTCACTTCGTAGGTGGTGCCGTCCGGGCCGAGCTGGTACAGGGTCACCGTTTGCGCTGGGTCCCGCGCCACCGTCCAGTACTGCGGAATACCAGCCGCCGCATACTCCGACACCTTGGCGCCCTGATCTATCGCCTCGGAGCCGCGCGACACGATTTCGATGACGAGCACGAGATCGGCGACAGCCAACCACACAGCCCGCGGCTGCGGTCGCGACCACACGGTGAGGTCCGGAATGCGCCCACCGTCCCCGTCGGGTCCGGGAATGCGAACGCCCGCAACCTGCATGATCTGCTCGAGCGGCCAACCCGCCGCGATCAACCACGCCATCAGGCGAGTAGCGATGACGGCATGCTCGCTGTCCGGAGGCGGCACGACGGAGAGAACCCCCTCGGGACTGGTCTCATACCGCCGCCCGTGCGTGTCCGCGGAGATCATGGCGGCCAGGTCGTCGAGCGTGATGATGGCCGGCATGTGCCTGCCAACAGCCTCCGCGCTCATGCGCCGATGCTACCTCCCCCACCTACAAGACCCTTCGCAAGCAAGGCAAACGGCCCGAGCGACTTTCCCGAG